>JAOAEQ010000001.1:243042-270728 GCA_026416715.1 bacterium | reverse complement strand
TATTATGATAATGTAAATTATGCTGAGTTATCAGATTTTTTTTATGTCTGGTTAAAACGCACTGTTGGCGATTTATATCCGGAACTTTTTGCCACTCCACTTGTTCCGAAAGCAGAAGAAATAGTGCAAAATCCAGTTAGACATGGTGATGATAAAAAAGCAAAACAGTTTTTTGAAACTATGATTACCAAAGCGTTTCAGGAAATCTATCGGGTGTTAAAACCTGACGGAATCGCTTGTATTGTTTTTGCGCATAAATCGACGGATGCTTGGGAGACGATTCTCAATGCGTTACTCAATTCCGGATTATACCTAACGGCGAGTTGGCCGGTACATACTGAAATGAAAGAAAGATTGATGGCGAAGGAATCTGCTGCGCTTGCGTCGAGTATCTATATGGTTTGCCGTAAACGAACCGAGATGAAAACCGCGTATTTTAACGAACTGAAACCGCAGATTGAACAACGGATTCAAGAGAAACTCGACCAGTTCTGGAACGAAGGGATTGGTGGCAGTGATTTTTTCATATCGGCTATCGGTCCGGCAATGGAAGTGTTCGGGAAGTATGAAAGTGTAGAGAAGGTTTCCGGTGAAAAGGTCTCTGCAAAAGAACTGCTAGAGTATATCCGCAAAGTAGTGAGCGAATATGCGTTATCGAAGATACTCCAGAGCCCGCAGTTAGCTGGAATTGATCGCGCAACCCGATTCTATCTGCTCTGGCGATGGACGTATAATTCAGCGAGCGTCCATTTCGATGATGCGCGTAAACTGGCGCAAGCGGTTGGCATTGAAATTACGGAAGAATGGACTAACGGATTTATCAGGAAAGAGAAGGAAAACATTTCCGTTTTAACGGCGAAAGAACGGGGGAGAGCGTTTTTACACAGAGAGAAGTTTGATAGGATGATAGATATTTTACATGCGTGTCTTCTCTACTGGGAGCAGAATAATCGAAAAGCGATTTCCGAACTGCTCGCGACTACCGGAACTACGAACAACAATGCGTTCTGGCAGGTCGCACAAGCGATTGCTGAAGTGCTCCCTGACGGAGATAAAGAGAAACAGATGCTGCAAGGCTTTTTATACGGTAAAGCAACATACACCAAGGAAAAAGAAAGACCATCGCAACCAACTTTGTTCTAGGAGGTTTATATTATGTCACTCCCCTCATGGTGGCAGGTAGCAACACCGCATAAAGATATTCGTGAAGGTAAACTGAGTGAAGCGATATTTGCGTGCGATTTAGGTGATGTGGTTAATGGCAAAGCGCCGCTCGAATATCAGGATGCAAGTATATTTTTCCAGAAAACCCATCTGACACACGGATTGAACAATCTCGTTAATAATGTTCTCACGCGATTAACTGACGGCACAGGTGATCCGGTAATCCAACTGCAGACCCCGTTCGGTGGCGGGAAAACCCATGCGTTAGTAACCCTTTATCATCTGATTAAGCATCGGAAAAAAATCGACCATATTTGCGAAATCGCTAACTTACCCAAACCGAAGCAAGCGCAAGTAGCGGTTTTTGTTGGCACCCAAGCGGATGCGCTTGCGGGGAAAACCCCGTGGGGCGCTCTTGCGGATCAACTCGGTCAGTATGCTCTCGTTAAAGAACACGATAAAAACCGCATTGCTCCCGGCAAGGAAAAACTTAAACAAATAATCGATGCTTCCGGTCCGACGTTAATCCTGATAGATGAACTGCTGGAGTATATTGTTAAAGCGAATCGCGCCGAGCAAGTAACGAAAACCACCCGAGGGCAAACCCTCGCCTTCCTGCATGAGATATCGGAAGTGGTTGCCGCATCGGAACATTGTGCGCTGGTGATAACACTTCCCTCGAGTATCCTTGAACAATACGATGAAGAAGCGGAAAGATCGCTCCGACAATTACAGAAGATTAGCGGTCGAATTGAAACGATTTATACCCCAGTTGAAGGGATGGAATACTATGAAGTGATTCGGAAACGGTTATTCGAGAATCTTGGAGACGAAAAGGTTCGGAAACAGGTTGCGGAGAGCTATTTTTCATTGTATCAGAGTTTAAGCACCGAAGTTCCGTCAGAAGTTAAAGAAGTTGCGTATCGAGAACGGATACTATGCGCATATCCATTTCATCCGGAACTAATAGACGTATTATACGAACGGTGGGGCTCAATTTCGACATTCCAACGTACCCGAGGTGTGTTACGGTTATTAGCGGAAGTTATCGCTGACCTATATCAACGGAAAGTAGTTTCGCCGTTAATCCACTCCGCATTGGTTAATCTCGCAAATCAGACGATTCGCCGTGAGTTTATCAACCATATTGGTAACGAATTCGAATCGGTTATTGCGTCTGACATTGCGGGACAGAATGCGAAATCCTTGAAAATTGATAAGGAGATGGGTAGTGAATATGAAAAATATAATATCGCTCAAGGGATAGCGACCGCAGTGTTTCTCTATTCTTTTAGCGGTGGAGAACATAACTGGACGACGTTACCCCGAATTCGGATATCTTTACTTCGGGAGGGTATTCCCGCAACCATCGTTGGCGATGCGGTCGCGAAACTTGCGGATGAACTCTGGTATTTCCATTCAGAAAACAACCAATATGCGTTTCGGAATCAACCGAACTTGAATCGGGTTATCCTTGACCGCGAAGAAACCATTACGGAAGAGAGGATACAAGAAGAACTATACGTCTTGCTGGAAAAATATGCTGGTCGAGCGTTAGAAATATATCTCTGGCCTAAAGAATCGTCCGATATACCCGATAATAAGAATCTGAAATTAGCGATATTATCGCCTGACTATGGATATGATTCCGCAAAAGGAAAACAACTTACCACCGAATTGTTTGAGAAAGCAGGAATAGGATTCAGAATATATAAAAATACGTTGTTTACTCTAGCAATGGATACACATCAGCATCTGGTGCTAACGAAATTGATTCGACAGTATCTAGCGCTTAGTGATATCCAGAACGATAAATCGTTACTCGAAACACTAACGAAACCGACTCGCGAGGAATTGAAAAAAAAGAGTATCGAGATTGAAAAGAAGATTCCATTCGAAATACTCAACGCATATCGCTATTTAGCGCTGATGGAAAACAGCGGATTGGGTTGGAAAGATTTAGGTATCCCGACTATCGGAACGAGTCAGACGATTTCGGAACGAGTCAAACAATATCTATGCGACCAGGAGATAATCCTCACCGCAGTTACTCCGAAATATCTGCTGGATAAAACCTTCGGGAAAGATGAATCGCAAAAATCAGTTCGGGAAATATACGAACTGTTTTTGAAAACGCCAGGAATGCCGATACCGGAAAGTGAGAAGATTATCCTTAATGCAGTAGAACAAGGGTGCGAGTCAGGGATATTAGGTATCCAAGTTGGTAACGAAATCAAGTATAAACAGCGGGTTTTACCGGATATGGATGCGGTGGTTATGCGAGGCGCAATCGCGGAAAAGATGATGAAAGAAAAAGAAGCAGAAGGGCAACCTCGAGGAACTGCAGAACAACCGCCAGAAACTCCAACAGGAACTGGAACCATCCCGCCAGTATCTGAACCCACAACAGGTCCAGCACCGATAGTCCGCAGAGTAAATATCCGCGCAACAGTTCCTTGGGATAAACTCAGTCATGTGATGAAAGGAGTTATCGGTCCGCTAAAAGAAAAAGGTGGCGCTGTACCAGAAATTACTATCGAAATCCGGGCGGAATCGTTGCCAGGGTATGATCGAACCACGCTGGATAGTAAAGTTAAAGAAACCCTGCACCAAATAGGCGCTGACATTAAAGACTGGAAAGAAGAACCATAGAAAAATAACGCTGCTTCTATTTGATAGATTTCCCAATCAAATTCGATTACTTACGGATTTATTTTCTTCGGTCGGTTTCGAAGAAAATAGATAATGATATTTTAACTCGCCTTAATATAATTTATAAAACTTGGGAACCGGAACCGAAATGGAATGAAAATCTTAACCGATTACACGGCATAATTGTCCAATCTCTTCACAACAACCTATGTAATCATCTTGCCACATTCCCGTATGATGGGGTGATTTATTTTCCACCCATTTTTACATTTATGGCGGTTCTTCTAAGGGCACTCATTCTGGTTTTTTTTGTACATCTGCTTGTTGGATCAATAAAGTTTATCGGATTATTCGTACTATAACCATAAGGATTTAGATTTTCTGGATATTTCAAAACCTGGTTCATTTCACCGCTGGAGGTTTTTCGTTGACCGCACCCACCTCTTGATAATATAAAATATTCGTTTTAACCCGAGGATCTTTGGTTATAAACCTCCCCACTACCGAGTCATACCACCGAGCACACCGATAAACGCTTTCCTCCCTAGTATGTAGCTACACTATCTGCTACCGCTTGCTCTTATTAAGGGAACACGGTCTCCTTCCTTTCCGATTGATAAAGCGTATTCTATTCCTTCTAACTAAAACTAGGGACGAATTAGGTCAAAGTATTCAATCTCCCCGAGCTTCAACTCGGGAAAATGGTAGCCTATCCAATCCTAGGGGTTTTAATCCCGAATCCTCGTTTAACTCTATGGCAGCGTCATTTAGTAGCGGGTACTCAAATATTTTTCGTCTAAGCAATTTCCTGGCCACTTCCCCCTAACAGGAGATGCTATCTATTGTTAGCGTTTATACTCCTATAGCCAATTCTGCAATCAGTGAAATTTACCTATTCTAACGGGATAACCCCAATCTTGTTGTAATACTTTTGCAGATATCGGGTATAATTAACTAATATTACGAGAAATAGCTCGCATACCAATTTGAGGAATAGCTACGGGTTAATAGAGCACATTGTGCATACGTATAAGACTAAAAGAATTGAAATCTCGATGAAAATTTCTTTATTCTTTCTCCAACCAATGCATGTTCTGATTACTTCAGATGTGCGGTCGCTACACAACAGACATGATCCGCTGCACCATAATATAACCACCATTGATTTTTATATAAAAACAATCCCTGATTAAAAAAACGACAATAACCGGTATTTTAGGACCTTTTATACCTATGAATTCGTTCTGTGTTGTATTGATTATATCAATTGTCATACAGCAGCATTTAATAGTATAAACTTGTTACGGATAATGCAAATTGTATTTAATCAACCACTCGGTCAATTTCGAGGACATCTATTTCGAAATAACCCGGGTAACATAGAACCATTTATAAAATATTATTTAAACGGTTGGGCTCCGAGACTATTTTTGGGCATCCGGCTGAAGGAACGATCCATACCAGTGAGATCGCCACTCACTAGAAGTGTACTTCGAATGTACTGTTGTTATCCAACGAGAGATTGGCAAGCGGCTGATAAAAAAATCCGTTTCGACGCGCAAGCTTTTGCTTGCATACAATCCGGACATACTTGAACTTACAGGAACATTTGTTCGCCATCAATCCTTAACGTTTCTTTTGTTCATCATACATCATTTTAATATCTAATTGTATAAAAACCTCAACCGATTTTCTTCTCCTAATTGGGTAATGCGCCTCGTCGAATATTTTCAGCTCGAGCATGCTTTCGGTAAGCTTTATTAGCATAATCAGCTAAATTAGTAAGTAACTGCAAGAATACTCGGATATTCTGTTGGTCATCAAAAGCGTACTAGAAAATATAATGCAGTTATTTAAATGTTGCTATTCCAACACAATAAACAATTTCTACTTTATTTTAACATTCTCTGCCATTCTTATAAAAAATTTGTTTTATTTTTGATATATGGGTTAGTAGAATCGCTTTTTTGTAGTTCTTCTAACAATACTTGTTTGTTCACCTTCGCAGCAAGAGTATAAGTATCTCCACCACCATAAATGAGGTAAATATCTCCTTTGTATTCATACGACCCGCAAATAAAAACAACATTCGCTACACTATCCGAATACGGGGCTTCTATTTCCCATTTAGTCTCCGGAACCATCAACGGTTCTAATCTCTTATCAACAATTACCGCTGGCTGCTTTTCTGAAAAGTTATTAAAATCAAAAATCGCTGCCCCTAAATCATATTCTCGTAAATTCTTATCCTTTTTCAAAAAATTACCAATATGGTATATAACCAGATATTTTTTATCTCCTATCGGAATCGGAACCGAGCCGGCACCAACCCAAGAATCACAACATTCTGGATTTATAAAAGAGTGAAGTATTTCCCCACAATTTTTCCAAACTCCAGGTAACGAATCCGCCATTGCGAGATGTATACTAAAATCAGATAATGGTAACTCATTATGATACGGTCGATGGAGCAGAAAATATTTTCCCTCAATTTTCTCAGGAAATAAAACGCCATCTTTATTTTTTATATGTGGGAAATTAACTTCACCTTGAACTGGACCAAGTTTTTCCCATGTGAATAAATCAGTTGAACGTGCCAAACATATTGATGCCTGATAATCTCCATTCAATTTATCAGCAACACCACAATAAACACAGTAGAATGTATCGTCTATCCTAGTAATTCTAGGGTCTTCAACGCCTAATCCATCATACGCTGTTACCTTGTTCGCGGGAGATAAGATTGGCTCAGGGAACCGTTTTAGCAATTCAAACATAGGAGTAAATATTGCTAGTCCGATGTAGGAACGTGACCATCGATATCCCGGATCCTGTTTGGGTCGAGCACGGTAAAATATTGCTACAACTCCATCATCTAACTTTTTATCGGATATTTCTTTTAGTCCCAGCAATTTCAAAATTATTGCGTCGTTCTTTTCCGACCTAGGTAAATAAATCGCGGTTGCATTGAAGGTTACCCCAGATTCCCACGCAGAACCTTGAGGTGTAATAATAGGTTTACCATCATTGATACGTTGAACCGGTAATCTATATGGTTTCATAAAGGTCACTCACCTCGATTAAAAATACGTTGATTTATTTGTTTTGCAAGTTGCGGACAAACATCTTTAGCTTTTTTAGTCCCAATAAAAATCGATTGTAATTCCGAATTGAACATATCAATCATTTCCGAATTCTTCTCGAAAAACGGATACGAAACAGTATAATGCATTGCTTCAAGGAAAGCTTTTTCATTAGCCGGAGGTAAACCGCTGTTTAAAAATTCTGGAGAGTATGCAATCAACTTATTGGCCGGAGTAAAATATCCAAACGAAACAAATCGCTTTGCAATAGGTATACTTGCATAAAATTTTAAGAGTTTCCAAGCAGCATCTGGATGTTTAGTTCCAGCTGGAATTGCATAACAGGAACCAAAATTAATCGCCGCTTTCCCGACTTTTCCGGTTGGCATTGATGCAACATTCCAGCGAAATTTCTTAATTGCTCTATATTTAGGTACTAGCCAATGGCCATTGATATTCATCGCGATTTTCCCAGCCACAAACATATCATCGACAGTTTCATAAGCGAGTTGCGCTGGATCCGGTGAAACCTTATGGACTAATCGTAAATCAGCTACCCACTGGATTGCATTCATTACAATTTGGTCATCAATGGTACATTTAGTAGGATTTATGGGATTATCAACAAAATGTCCTCCTTGCGAAAATGTATATTGAATCCAAGGAACACCGCCACTACCATAAATATCAATTTTCCCATCATCATCAATATCTCGGGTCAACTTTTTCGCGATCCTAAGATAATCATCCCAACTCCAATGTTCAGATGGATATGGTATTCCTACTTGGTCAAATATATCACAATTGTAAAAAGGAAGGGCTATTGCAGTATCTGTTGGAATACCGAAGATTTTCTTTTGATATGAACTTCGCCGAACCGCTTCCGGAAAATAATCATCTATTTCAATTTCCCTATCTTTCTCAAGATATGGCGTTAAATCAAGCAGATAACCTCGTTTAACAAATTTTGGGAATTGTTCTGTATCTAATAAAATCATATCTGGCGGATTACCGGCAGCAATCATCGTTAATAATTTTGTCCAATAACTTCGATTCGGTACATTGATATTTATAACTTTAATATTCGGATTTAATCGCATAAATTCTTGCTCGATTTTTAAATTTTCCTGATGAATCTCAACCATATCCCGAGTCATATTAACAATAATTATTTGCTTTTTCGTTTGGTTATTTGTTGTTTTGTGCGAACAAGCCAATAATCCGAATATGAGTCCGATACCACACATGTAGATAACAATATCATTTTGTACGTTCATACTTAATTCGGTTGGAAATATTATGACATTGCTGTTCTATTCATTTAACTCATCTTGCCATATCGCATACCAAATCGGTCCACCAGCACCGTATATTTCCTGTCCAACTGCGCCTAATTTAGTATTATTCTGCCACCATTCTAAATCCGTACCCCAAGTTGCTCGCACATCTTCGAAAGGAATCATCTGGGTATACCTAATTTCTCCGCAGTTAGTCTGAGTTTTCCCTTCTTTGGCCATATATTGAATCAATCCTTCTTTTGCAAGAATCGGAGGAAGTGCAAATCTACTTTGTGTAGGGCCTCGCTTCCAACTATCAATTAATAACGCGTTTACATTAGATGACAAAAAATCAGATGCCATTTTTTGATACTCTTTAAAATGGTATCGCATTCGATGGGCTTCAAATTCTGCTGTCGTAGGTGCGCCAGGACAAGGACAAACCGACCAAAATGTTACCGTCTTTTCACCTGCACCATAATCTGATTCCCATAACCAACATTCGCGTAAAACATTCGCTAGTGGAATATATGCTAATGCTCGGTATTTCTCGTCGCCTGTAGCTTTGTATAATTGTTCGCAAGCTACAACCCCCGCAGCGGTCATATTCGCTTCCCACATTAAGTCCATACATCTAAGTTCTAGCCGTTTAGCGGCAGCTATTGCTGCGGATAAACATTCCTTATCTTTCCCGCCACTGAGCTCATATAACGCCATCATTACATACATATAACAACAAAGCGCGTCCGTCTGATAATATCCTTTTTGTTTACTGAAATCACGTAACCAGATATCTGCCATTTCATAATTATACGCTTTCCCCATAATTAATAAACGATCACGAAATCCCATCAGCATCGTTGTAGCATTTTGATTTCCTAATCGTGCTAAGTCTGCAATAATTACCGCAGGAGTAAAAATATAAACAACGGTAAAAAATACATCCTGATTAATTGGCGCTAGATTATTATGGAATCCCTTCCATTCCTTATCGAAAAATAATGGAAGTGATTCATTTAAACGGTTTCGTAACTCAACTGCATTTTTCTTACCCGGATATTTTTTTATATATAATTCTAACGGGTGAAGAAGCTGAACTATCGTCCAGAGTTGGCTATCTTCATGTTCATAATGTACATAAGCGCGTGGTATTTTATATTTTCCCAACACAATCGATGTGTTTTCAATCCGCATAATATCATTAACCATTTGGGGTACAATATCGTTAGCCCAATCAGTTTTTATCATTGGCGGTTTATAGATGTATTGATAGATATCAGCTAGCATTTCAACAAAATTTTTACAGATGGTAATATTATCATGGTTAGTCACTGGCCGAAGATAAAGATATGTATCTGCTAAGGTAACTGTTTTTCCTTTGGGGATACGATAACTCTGCGGTCGTTCATATCCGAATTCAGAAAACTTTTCAATTTTCTCTTGATATGGTTTGAGCGGCTGGACATTATTCCCATCGGGACTGGACATCTGGAACCAACTTTCCGGGTGGCCCATCCGAACAGCACCAGGGTTTCCCAAAGCGGGATAATCATAAGGATTATCACATTGCGTAAGGCGGTAAATATCGTTTAAAGACGAAAAATCCTCAAAATAAAAAACGTAGCTATTCATCGGAATGCTCCGAAAATATAAAATCCCTGAAGCTGGACCTCGCTGCACACTATATCGAACAACTTCTTGTGGTTGTTCACCCCATTGAGTTATCATTCCGTTGACATAGAAAAAACAATCGGGTGTTGCTTTACCCGAAAATGCTTTATCTTCTTTAGCATATGCGGTTACAGTCCAACGTATCAAGCCAGGATATTTTTTATAAACATACAGGTAAGCATCGAATTTTGCCCATTGTCTTTCTGTTTGAATACGAATTTGTATCATATCCGTTGTATCTTCAACGGTCAGGAAACGGAACATATTTGAATCTTTACGCAAATCTTTCCATCCATAGAGAGAGGCCTCACGGGAACCGCAAGCATCAGTTACATCCAATCCCTGTCCATTTGCTAACTTTGTAGCGATCCCAAAATTATTGACTCCAGTTCGCCGGATGATAATCCATCCCTGGATATTTTCCGTGGTTTTGACTGAATATTCCAGTAAATAGTTGCCAGTTTGTAATTTAAATGATGTCGTATCTACATAAATGATGTTAACATTGCTATATTCTTTAGCGAAAAGATGAATGGGAAATATTAAGCACAATACTACGATGATGGATAGTGGAATATAATTTCGTATCAAGGGTGGTTTCCAAAATAAATAATTTTTTGCCAGAACTATAAAACTGTTATCATTGTTGGTTAATTTCATATATATTACCTTCTTATAAAATTGTAAAAATTAAATTTTTTATAAAAATACAGAGATATATAACATACTTACTCGCTGTTTTTAGATTGTCCAGCATCGGCGTTTGCTAAACAAGTATAATATTCACTCCCACCGTAATACAACCACCATCGACCAGCATAACGCGTAAGCCCAGTAAAAAATACCGTATCTGCAAAACTCGAAATAAACCGATGTGGTTCTTCAGCTGTAAACCCGTTTTCGTAAGGATATTTCGGTTCTGCATAGAGCACCGGTCTTGGAAGATAGGCTAATGGTTTTTCGGGATTAGATTGTGAAAATAAAACTTCACCTATGGCATAAAAATGACCAGTATGGTGTCCGCCGGTAAAAAGAATGATATCCTCGGATCTTTCTGGACTATGATTTGTCAGAGCAAAACATCCTTCTCCACCAGGCCAGCGATATTCGATTTCTTTTGATTCCCAATGAATTAAATCGTCTGAATATGCCATCAATCCATCATTAATATACATAACAAAACTACCATTCACCCGAACTGCTTCATTGATGGGACTTTGAAGTACAACTGGATTCCGATGAATGCGGTTCGCTTTAGGAAATACAATCCCTACTTTTTCCCAATGAAACAAATCATGAGAAATAGCTAAAAATACCCCGCTCATCCGTGGATTATGCATCTCTTCCCACAACCATTGATTACAAAATAAATAATACACATCTTTATATTTTACACAACATACGTCTTCATAACTAAAGCGTTGGTCTTCGCCTTTTCGAAAAAATGGACTATGGATATCATCTTTAATAAAATGAATTCCATCATTACTCACGGCAAGACCAATATCACAAATATAATCAATAGGACTCGACGTGCGAATATCTATTGGACGCTCACCTCGATAAATATAATAGAATTTCCCATCTCGAATCAAAATCGAACCATTATGGACACCACCACTAAAATGACCTTGGTCCCATGAACCAGGAGTCGGCGCAAGGATAGGGTTACCGGTATACTTCTCAAAAGGCCCTATAGCCCATGGATATTCATGAAATAAGTTTTGGGGTACTTTTAAATCTTTTGGAAAATCGCCCCACCACCGTTCTTTTGAATAACAACGTTCCAGCCATGTTTTTTTACGGTCTTGTTCAGCGAACTGCCAATCGAAAACTCCATTTTTAAAAAAGTTTTTAGATTGTTCTAAAGTCATCGGCACCACCTTCATATTATTCTCTTTTTCCTTTGAGTTTATTAAATGACGGTATACATAGGAATAGTTATAACCAGTGCCCAGGTGCGCCATCCCGACGCAGCTGTTCTGAATGCGGCAGCTTCTCGCGACGATTCTGTAAATCCTTTTGCCATGCACTAATAACACTTTGAGTGGCTATAGTTGGCATACACTTAGTATAAAATTTTTCTTTCAATTCGGTTAATTCTTTCACTTTTTCAGGATACTTCGCTGATAAATTGATTCGTTCTTCCGGGTCGTTTTCCAAATCATGGAGTTCCGCCACCAAGACATTAGTTCCGTCATATTGTGATTTTGGACTTACAACATCTCTGGTTAATTTCCATTTTCCTTTCCGAATTGCCCAGCGATCTACTTCCGATTCAAATCCCCAAAAAAGTGTTTGATGTGGCATATTTTTTATTTTGCCTTGGAGGTAAGGAAGAAGATTAATCCCATCAAGTGGTTTTGGTAATTGCGAAGGTTTGGTTATTCCAACTATAGTCGCAAAAATATCAAGATGACTCACTGGATGAATGTAGGTGATTCCTGTTGGTAGTTTTTTAGGCCAATGCAAAATAAAAGGGACTCGAATCCCTCCTTCCCACAAAAATCCTTTTCGTGGACGAAGCCCACCATTATGTTGTACTACTGGCTGACCTTCTCCGCGATCATCTGCGCCTCCATTATCACTCGTAAAAATTATTAGCGTATCTCGCTCAATTTCCAGTTCTTTAAGTTTCGTCATAATTCGGCCGATTCCATCATCTAACGAATCTATCATCGCTCGAGTAATATCGCGATGATTAAATTTACCGCTCCGTTTTAATGCGTATTTTTCAAGTTTTTCCCATTTTGCTTGCATCGGTGGATGCGGTGTATTATATGCTAAATATAAGAAAAATGGTTTTTTCGATTTTGTTTGTTCTTCAATAAACTGAATACTTCGTTGGGTTAGTTCATCAGTTAAATAATCCATCTTTTGGACCGGTTCTTTCTGATCGAAAACATAGGCATCATAATCTAGCGGAAATCCAACGGTTGGATCACCTAAACGGGGATCAAAATAATCATGTTGACCACCGAGAAAACCATAAAACCGGTCAAATCCTCGATGGAGTGGTCCGATTTCATGGTGATATCCGAGATGCCATTTTCCTATAAGAGCGGTAGCATATCCTAGCGACTTTAAATATTCTTGTATCATCATTTCATTTTTGGGAATACCAACCAAAGCTTCTTTAAAATCATACCAACCGAAATACTGTTGATATCTGCCGGTAAGCAATCCTGCCCGGGAAGGTGTACATACCGCGCACGTTGCATACGCTTACATACACTTAATACCTTCTGCTGCTAGTCTATCTATATTGGGAGTCTAAATCCAGGCATCCGGTTCTTGCAGTGATTGCGGATAACAACTCAAATCACCCCAACCTAAATCATCAGTTAAAATTAGCATAATATTAGGCATTTTTGTTGTTTTCGTGAAAATGCTTGCTGGTGAGATTATTTTTGCTGGCATTTTATAGGATAAACTCATTGCAACGCCCCCTAATGCAACTTTCCGTATAAAATCTCTTCGAGAGATTAAATTGGACTCCATGTTATATCCTCCATCACGGAAAAAATCCTATGGTAAACAAAGGTGTATATCGTTTGATGCAATCTAACAAAATATATTTTTCCTTATATAATGGCAATAATCCACTTTTCTGCTGTTGCCATTTAAACATTGGGGAACTAAATGTTATCCCTTTATCTTCAAGAACGCTCAAGCTCAATATTTTTTTCATACCTTTTCTGGCATGAACTTTTCTGCTACTCCAATTATTTCGGAACAGAGATTGCACGATTCACTTATGATCCATCCGAATTCTAACTGTAATGGAGTGATTAATTTCGTCGAACGATATAAACCTTCTCGGGATTTTTATAATCTAATACTTACTATTATCCCATATCCAATTTCATTGAACTGCTCCATCTAACTCCCAGCACGATATCCTAAAAACTCTTAGCTCTTTTTAAACCGAATTACACATGGGTTCGCAGTACGATGCCTTTCCCAGAATTCATTTGGTCCATTTTAAATCGGTTAAATAAGATATAGTGTGATTTTAACCGCTTTTATATTCTTGGGATAACGGTTTCTCTTTTCTAATGAACATCATGTTAGTTTTTAGCGCTACCCGAAATCAGATTATTGCTTCTTGTTGTAGTTCGATTTTGGAAACTTATGAATCCTTTTCGTTTAGATTTTAAGATTTCTAATAGTTGACTTTTCAGTATCAATTATCTTAGACTACGGAAAATTTCCTGCAAAGATACGGCGACATGACAAATATAGGTATCCCCGGCTCCATAATATATATGAATTACATCCGGCTCATCAGGCCATTGGACAATCCCATTGGTAAATACCGTATTAGCGAAAAATCCATTTTTTTCATAATCTTCTTGTGGAAATAAAATCGGTTTTGGTGATCGAGCAATAATTTTTCCCGGGTGATTTTTATCTAAAAGTAATGCACCCAGTGAGTATCCATATTTTTTCGATACGCCATGATAGATTTCAAGCCAACCATGTTTGGTTAATATTGGTGGTGCACCCGCTCCGATTCGTTCCGCATCCCATTTAGTTTCTCGAGGTTGTAGTAATAATTGATGTTTTCCCCAATGGATTAAATCCGGTGAAAAAGCAAGCCAAATTGATGGTTTCGTACAGGGCGCGGCATCGGGACGATGAAGTGCTACATACACATCATTAATTTTCTTAGGGAAAATAACTACATCTTTATTCATCGGATGGAAAATAATTCCATGCCGATAATATTTTTGCCAATTTTTCGTTGAAAGCAATGCAGTACAAATACCAGCTTCTGAAACCGCTACATAGGTTATATAATATATATTATCAATTTTAGTTATACGCGGATCTTCAATACCGTATGTTTCATATGCATTTTGTGGATAAATAGTCGGTTCGGCAGCAATCTGGAAATGCATTCCATCCTTACTTCTTGCGAGACGAAAATGCGATATACTCGTCAGATATAATTTCCATTCATCATAGATAGCTCGAGGGTCAGAAGTCTCTAAACCAGACTTATCTTTATGAAACGATATTATCTTAATGGGGTATTTATTAGATTTAGATATAGCAGCGAGGTCTAAAATGGGAATATGTATCCAACCCTTTTCTGGTTTCGGTCGTTCCGCAACTCGTAACAATAGGATAACTTCATTTTGATAAATAGTTGCACCAGCATTAAATACTCCGATCACTTCAAAATCATTACAGGATGGCTTAATATCTTGCGGAGTAATCAGCGGATTAAAATGATGTCGTTTTCCTAACATAAATTATTTCTCAATGGTGTTTGCCAAATGAATAATGGTTCCTTTACGTATATGTTCCTTAGTTTCAACTAATGCTAAAATATTTTCATTAGGTGCATCGTGGTTACATTATTCTCTAATATAGCTAAAATAAACCCACCATTTCGATCAGCATCATCAATCGCTTTTTTCACTGCATTTTTCACCTGGTCGACTATTCCCAATAGCTAATCTCAAGAGGATGTAAATTCGCCATTAAAGCAGGCTTGATATCCTTAACAATTTGTTTACTACCGTTAGAATACAATCACCATGGAGGAACTTCTAGCGGATCCATACAGTTTATTAATACTGTTTCACGGAAACGAATCTCGTCCGCGAACTTTCCTTGCCCATATGAATGTATCGATTATCAATATACCATGCTGAGAATAATATTCACTTTGCTGTTAAGTTTCGCAAACGAATATGCAACTATACTAACTACGATGACGACAAGGCAAGTAATCCTGAATCTCCTATAAGAATAAAATTAAGGTTTCTTCTTTTACAATATTAGTTAAATGTTGCATGATACGATAAGTTCATCAAATATCGCCAGGGTATCAACAAGGATATAATTTACATTTCGATTCCGTTGTCAAAATAGGAGGTTCATACATGAAATCCAATAGCAGCAATGCTAATTCTCGCCTCTTACGTTGCCCAAGTTCTTACCCTTGGATTTCAACCAATGTCTTTATATTCAATCTCACCTAAAAGATATTAAAACCGTGACTAATCCTTTTGAATTTTTTTAATCTTTTTATTAGCCAGGAAGAAACTATTCAAGAAATATCCGGTTTCACCGGCAATCGGTCTAGTTTTTGATTACGAATTGCGATTGTGACCCGCTCTCGTGAAGTCAAATGGTAATGGTCTCGGTACACTTTACTCATGCTTTCAATCCTGTCATACTAATGCCTTCAATAAACTTCCTTTGTGCTATGAAAAAAAGTACAATAATCGGAATCATCATTACGGTTGAAACCGCCATAATCAAATGCCAAGGAGTTCCTTGTACATGTCCAGTAATGCCTATAAAATTAATTAACGCAATTGGTAATGTATATAATTTTTCTTTGTGGATAAAGATTAATGGGCTCCACAAATCGTTCCAAGAACCGATAAAAGTAAATACCGTTATCGTTAACAACGCTGGTTTGGATAAAGGAATAAATACATCCCATAAAATTCGCACCTCCGATGCGCCATCAATTCTACCTGCGTCAATATAATCTTTGGGAATAGTTTTAAAAAATTGTCGGAGAAGGAAAATACTAAACGCATTAGTTCCTAACCATGCTGGGACAATTAATGGGTAATACGTATTAATCCATCCTAATTTCACAAAAAGTTGAAACACTGGAATTATCGTTATTTGCCCTGGTAACATGATGGTGCTTAATAGGATCCCAAAGATTACATTTCCCCATCTCGCATAAAGACATGCAAAAGCGTATGCAGATAAACTGGTTGATATTAATGTGCCAGCAATAATCATCGTGGTTACAAACAAAGAATTTTTTAGATAAAGTAAAAAATCAAATGTAGTGAGTGCTTCTACATAATTATGCCATTGCAATCGTTCTGGAATCCATTTTTCTGGTGATATCAATATTTCCTGAAATGATTTTAGTGACGTTAAAACCATCCAGGTTAACGGCAATATCATAACTATCGAACCGATAACTAAAACCAAATAAATACTGAACGTTGCGATATTTTTCTTATGAACCATAAATCTATCAGGTTATTCACCACTATAAAAAACCCATTTTTTCGATAATTTAAAATTGCAATAGGTTAATATAACGATGGCCACAAAAAGCATCCACGCCATAGCACAACCTAACCCCATATGAAAATGACCGAATGCTTTTTGATACAAATAAAGTACATAGAATAATGTCGCTCTAGCGGGTCCCCCTGGTCCAGGACCAGCTGCACCAAACACATAAGCCTGGTCAAATACTTTCATAGCACCTATTAACCCCATAACGAAATTAAAAAAGATGACCGGCGACAGCATTGGAAATGTTATATTGATAAATTTCTGAAATAGATTAGCACCATCCATTTCAGCAGCTTCATAAAAAGTTCTGGGAATGTTACGTAATCCGGCGAGAAAAATTATC
Source organism: bacterium (assembly GCA_026416715.1). Classification (NCBI taxonomy): domain Bacteria; species bacterium. The sequence goes on along the minus strand of JAOAEQ010000001.1, from coordinate 253,467 downwards.
ATTCCGCCACCAAATCCCCAGAGTCCCATTATAATCAAAGCCGGTAATGCCCAAGTGGTCGATAATGTCCATGCCGGACCTTCAATACCGACCGTGGCTAATATTTTATTTAATAAACCGTAATTCGGATTGAATATCCATATCCAGAGGATTCCAGACGCTGTCGCGGGTAATAACGAAGGAAGAAAATAGATGGTTCGGAATAATCCAATGCATCGAATATTTGCACTGAGTAATAGCGCTATAGATAAGGAAATAACAATATGCAAGGGAACACTCACTATTGCATAAATGAATGTCACTTTCACTGAAGGCCAGAACCCCGGATCCATCGTTAGGAGATAGAGATAATTTTTTAACCCAATGAATTTCGGTGGCGTAACTACATTATATTTCGTAAAACTTAAATAAAACGAATATACCATGGGCCCGAATGTAAATAATCCAAAACCAACCAAGCTCGGTAAAATCATGAGATAAAACCAAAGTGTCTGATGTTGAGTTAATTTCATAGTTTTATCACTGACTATTTACTGCCAATCGTTTCTAAAAATTTATTCGTTGAATTCGTTATCTTTTTACATATCTTTTCTGGTTCTATTTGTTCAATCAGCATGCGGTCGATATCCGGCTGGATCACATCGGACGCTAATTCTATATAGTCCGGTAACTTCGGAATCTGTTTACAATATTTTAGTTGTTCATATAAAGCTTGAATATTTTGTGGATTTTCTGTTCGATTTTTCCGAAAGAAAAACTCTTGTGCTACCGATTTACGGATCGGAATAAACCCTTCTTGTGCATGGCGACGAATACTTTCTTTAGAACAGATAAATTTTAAAAATTGCCATACTTCTTCTGGATGTTTTGTTGTTTTCGACATACCTACTGCATCTAATGCGAGTTCGCCACCAGTTCGTGTTTTTGGTCCTTTCGGTAAAATCTCTATGTCCCATTCCAATTCCGGAAATTTATTATAAATTAACCATAATCCGGTATGTCCGCCATAATCCATAGCAAGTTTATTACTCGCAAATCCTTTATCTGGCCCATATCCCGGTTTCGGCGAAATTTTATAGGTATAAATTTTATCATAATAAAATCTTATTCCTTGAATTGCCTCCTGGGTATCCAAGGTACATTTTGTGACAGTTTCGTTAAACATTTCTCCACCAGCTTGCCGAACAAATATCAACCATTCACCCCACCAGCCGGTCATAATATTACTGCCCCAAATTTCAACTTTACCATCTTTCCCAATTTTGGTCAATTTTTGCGCTGCGGTAATATAATCGTTCCAGGTCCATGCTGATGTCGGATAAGGAACCCCTGCTTCGCGAAATATTTTTTTATTATAATAGAGTAAGGAAACATTAAACCATCGCGGAACAAAGTAAAACCTGCCATTCCACTGACATGCATGGAGAATCTCTGGATAAATATCTTCGAGATCCATTTCTCCTGCATCTCGAGTAATATAATCGGTGATATCAGCTAGGTATGGCAATAAATATGCCACCCAAACATCGCCGGTATAAATGATATCTGGTGCCTGATTCGCAGCAATTAATGTTTTTAATTTCGTTTGATACTGGGTCCCCGGTACCCACATCATCTCAACTTGAATATTGGGATATAGCTGTTCAAATCGGGAAATCAACTCTTCGTACATCGGTTTATAAAAATCAACTCCCACCATCCAGGTTATGATAACTTTACTGTCTTTCTCCTGCTGAGATAAACGATTACTCCCGCAAGTAACTAGAAAAAGAACAATACATACACTAACAATAATTATTTGAACGCTACGAATTAAGGTTCGTATTTTCCCCATAATTTAACTGAATCATACATCGCTTGAATATTGGCTATTGGTACACAAGGAGGTAAATTATTCGCTTCTTTAAAAATAAATTTTCCACCCCGTTTAATACTACTACATAAAATATGTCGTGATTTCTCTTTTATCTCTTCCGGACTCAATGCAAGTAAATCCGTTATTAATGGACCACCGAAAATTTCAACGTCGTCGCCTAGTTCATCGCGTATTTTTGTATAATCAATGGGATATCCGAGATCAAATGACTTAATATTGAGTTCTTTCACCAATGTTGGTAAGTGTCGTTGCACATCACCACAAAGATGAATAGCATGTGGACCTTCTCCAGCCAACTCCGCTAAAAACCGCCGATGATATGGTAACACATGCTCTCGATACATTTCCGTTGAAATAAATTGAATGGCATCGTCTGCAAACGCGCCTGATTTCGGCTTCATTTCAACATTCAAATATTTTCTCCAAGCTTTAATTTTTAGAATAATTGCATCGGTCACCAAAGTTAGCAATTTATGGAAATATTCCGCATCAAGCATAATATCTTCCAATAATTCACTTCCCCTGATATTAAACGCTACGGTAAATATTCCATCAGTTGCTAGCGGACAAGGAGGGAGGACTTTGACAGGTTTACCATAAAACTCAAATGATTTGGCCTTTTCTATAAAATATTCATGATATTCTTTTACGCGAGCAAATATTCCACTAAATGGGTCCGGAATTCCGCGATCGAATATCTCATTTTTTTTGTCGCCAGTATATCTCGGACGGGTTGCGGTAACTTGTCCAGGTGGATAATATAGCTCGTTTCCCAACCAAGCCTCTTCCGTTACATTTACAAATTCAGTCCATACTTCCCAATGAGATGAAGGTATACCCATTTCAATATCGTGAGGTAAATTATGTACTACATAATATTTATATTTTAAAAAAGTTTGAAACATTAATTCTGGGTCATTGCTAAATTGCTCCCATTCGATACCTTCTTGATTTAATTTAGGATCAAATATCCAAATCCGCGGACCAATACCTAATGTCATCGGAACCCGAATTGGTTTTCCGGCTCGATAGGCATCCCACACCTGTTTAACTTCTTCATTATGTTTAGTAAAATCTTGTTTTTGCATTATCGAAACCTATATAAGCTATTAACTGGTATATTTCCTACCTTCATCCAACATAATTAAATAGTTTTCTAACGGAATATAATTTGCTACAGTATTGCCGGTGCCTAAACAATATCCGCCACCGGGTTGACAGATATCTAACGTTTGCCTCACACGCTTACGAATCTCTGATTCGGTTGCCGTACAAATAAAATTCATATCGATACCCCCAATAATCGCGATCCGATTACCATACAAACGTTTTGCTTCTGTTACCGGTGTTATAACATCTTCAAACGAATGGCGGCCATCAAGCTTTACCTCATTAATCAACGAGTCCATTAATGGTTCAATATTTCCACATGAATGGAGTATTATCAATTTATTCTTATTATGCGCAACCTCTGCCATTTTTTTATACCACGGTAAAACTTTCTCTAGTAAAAATTGTTTCGGCATTAATAAACCAGTCTTAAATCCCATATCATCTCCACCAAACAACATCCCAACACAATCGTAATCGCAATATACTTCTGCTAGTTTCAAACGATTCTCACCGACTTTTGCAAAAACAGCATCGACTAATTCAGGCTCATCATACATTTTGTAACATAGTTGCTCATAACCAAATAATGCAGACCCGAGTTCATAAATTGAGTGTGTCGGTAGATAGACTTTCATATTTGGCTCAAGATTTTTATTTGCCCAATCTAACGATGATAAATCAAGTTTATTGACATCTGGCCATTGATATTTTTCGAAATCTTCCCAGGTTTGAATTGGACCCTGATGTTCATTTGCCCAGATTCGTTCTCCTCGATTTTGGTTTATAATTGCCGTTGTATCTTGCGATTTTGGTGCGGTGATAAAATTTGGATATATCACTGGCGGCTCAAGTGCACCACAAACAATATCATAACCGAGAAATTTTTGGATTAATACCTCACGTTGATAGCGATAATACTTATCATTTTTATCTAATTTATTCTCCAAATCATATCGGGCAACTACTGCATCTTTTATTTCATTATCTTGATACAATTCCATATAATGGACCCGGGTTGGTGTTCCTTTACGCAAAATATTATTTCGCAATGCTTCAAAATCCGGTTCAACTGGTTTAGTTAATAAATTATTTGGCATATTTTTAATCTCTTATAATGTAATTATTACAGTCTCCGAAAAAAATACTTACCCTGAATGGATTTACACTGAACACTTCTCATGAAAAACTTTGGTTAGATATATCAGTAACCTTTTCATGATGAAATTGATTTGAGCTCAATGTATTACTAAAATTATTATTATATTTCCCATACTCTTTCGCTGTTTCGAACGCGGCATAAACATTCTCGACCGGGGTTCCACTCATGATGATATTTGACGAACCAAAAATATATCCGCCACCAGGAGCAGCAGCATCAATAGCTTTTTTGGTAGCATCAATCACCGCTTGTTTAGTCCCTTGGAGAAGGATTGTCCCGCAACTCAGCCCACCCCAGAGGGTAATCCTATGCCCGTATCGTCTTTTTACTTCCGCTAAATCCATCCCCGAATCAATATCAATCTCACCATAGCCATCGATGCCGGACTCGAGAAATAACTCATCTGCTACCGACCATAGATTGCCATCACTACTGAAGGAATAATAGATTCCTAATGAATGACAATATTCCGTCATGTGGTGTAATCGCGGTACTACCATCCGGCGAAAAACTTTCGGACCATAGAACGGACCATTCTTATCCGCAAAATCCCCGCCCCCAAACACAACTCGGATCCCCAAGGTCTTCTGAACCGCAACGGATTTCTTCTCATAGTCCAATAATGCATCTAACCATCGCTCGATAAGATCTGGACGTAAAACGATGGCTTCAAGCCATATCGGTGGATAATAGGGTATACACATCGCCGTATAACCAAACACCTCTAAGTCATCCCCGCAATAGGTACGGTAAGCAATCAATTCGGTAAAATCGTCGTTCGAAAATGTTTTTGTTCTATACTCTTGTTCAATTTTTTCGATTCTTCTTTCTAATCCATCGATATCTAAAGTATTGTCGCTCGAGTCATAGATCCCAAACATTTGGGAAACCGGATCATATTTCCGAATAGTCCATCTATCACTCGCTAAATCACCATATAGGTAAGTATACGCATCTAACTTCTTTGTCGGTTTTTCTCCGAGTAACCACGGGGTTCGAATCGCATCGAATTCTAGTTTTCTCGCTAAAGCAACGATATCCTGCCGGGTTTTTTCCAGAAATTCTTGATGCGCTTGCTCTCCACGCAACCAAGCTTCCGCTTCTTCCCGATGCAAACTCGCACTCCCAGTAAACGCTTTCCTCCCTAAAATCTCCGACGCTACACTATCCGCTACCGCTTGCTCAAATAACGGAACCCGGTCTCCTTCTTTATGTTGGTAGGCGAATAGAATCCGATCTCGAGATTGCATACTGTTTTAAATCTAGAAAAGAGCCATGGTTTTTTTACGTAACAACTTTCGCGCAGTAACAATGATAGTGTTGTGCTATTACCCTTGTTGCGTTCAGTGGGAAACAAAACGTTCGTAACCAGGAAGTTGTGTTTTACCGCAATTACGGTGGACTAGTTTCCCATTTTGCTATGGGCATTATTTTCCTCTGCGCTTATTCATTTCCAAACTTGTAGAGAGAAGATAGTTCACCAACGTCCGAACCATAACGCCAGTAGCGCCACGGAGCCGATAATGTTTTTCTTTCTCGCTAGTTCCAACAAAATTCGTCGGCGCGATATCAAAATGCACCCACGGGGTATCTCCAACGAAGAATTCGATGAATTTCGCTGCGGTAATCGCACCACCGCTACGTCCGCCGATATTCTTAATATCCGCAATATTACTTTTATCTAATTCCGCATACTCTTCAAACATCGGCATCTGCCAGATATATTCTCCAGCAGGTTTACTCGCTTGGATAAGTTCATCAATAAGCTGCTGGTTATTCCCAAACGCGCCGCTAGTGAATGGACCGAGCGCAATATCACACGCACCGGTTAATGTCGCGACATCAATCAGCGGAGTTAATCCGAGACGTTTAGCATACCCAATCGCATCCGCTAAAATTAATCTTCCTTCCGCATCGGTGGTAACGATTTCAATGGTATTTCCGCTGAACGTTCGCAGGATATCTCCAGGTTTAAACGCTGACCCGCTCGGCAGATTTTCTGTTGCGGGAACTAATGCGGTAACATTGAGTTTCGGTTTCAGTTGGGCAATGGCAACCATCGTTCCGATAACCGCAGCCGCTCCTGCCATATCCGCTTTCATTTCATCCATCCCGCTCCACGGTTTAATCGAAATCCCGCCGGAATCGAAGGTTATCCCTTTTCCAATAAGACCTACCGGCGCTAATTTCGATTTTTTACCTGCACCCCAATACCGAAGAATGATAAACTGCGGCGGTTGCTGACTGCCTTTTGCTACAGCAAGCAACGCACCGAACCCAAGTTTTTCAAGTTCAGGGCGACCAAGGACTTTTATTTCTAAACCAACTTGCCGAGCGATTTTTCGTGCGCGATTGGCTAATTCAGTTGGGGTCATAACCGATGCCGGTTCATTAACCAAATCGCGGGTGAAATTAACGGCGTTCGCAATGATTTCGCCTTTTTTAACCCCAGATTGTACCGCTGGGATTTTCTGCGTATCTGATTCAATGAGGAGAAATTCATCTACCTGTTTACTATTTCCAGATTTCGTTTGATATTTAGCAAAGGTGTATAACCCGAGAATCGCTCCTTCAGCAACCATTTGTCCGGCATGCTCTGGCGATATTCCACCGGCTCCGGCACCATGAACGATTGATGCGATACGTTTCGCGCCGGAGTTCCGTAACGTGCGCGCAGCTTCTGCGGTCGCTTGCCGAATTCGGTCGAGAGCGAATTGTTCCGGTTTACCGAGTCCGACAATAGCAACTTTTTTTGCCGGCAGTTTCCCGAATGTCGGGATAACCGCAACTTCATTCAGTTTTCCTTTAAATTCACCGGCTGAAAGCATCTGACTAATAACGGTATTGAGCAATTTATCAACTGCCGCCGTTGCTCCGTCCGGTTTTTTGCTACCTTCAAAAAGGTTAATGATAATTCCATCAGTTTTAATGCTGGTTATATCTCCAGCAGTAACTTTAATTTGCATGGCATATTCCTTTCTCAATTAATGGGGTTCAATATTTGGTAATAATCATATCAGGGAGAGGGTTAATTTATCAAGCCCTGAAAGTATTAGACTCAGACTTTAATCCATAACTTGGTGCCAATGTAACCATGAGTGTTTCTGGTGGTTTATGGTGGGGTTGCGTGGGTATTGCTTTGAGCAATACCCACGCAACCCCACCTGCTATTCCAAGCGAAAAAACTCGAATGAACGCGACCATTCCATATTTTCTTCTTGCAATTATTCCCTATAACGGATAGAATTTTATTATATAAATATACCGGTAAATAAAGTATATTTTATATATTTTTACGATGCTTATGATGGCGACAGAATTCTTCCGACATCAACTCGATTATCTCTACTTCGTTAATGGATTTGCCTTTATTCTTCTAGCATCAATTTGCATGCTCCTTCATCAAGAACGAACCAACCGACTGCCGTGGTATTGGCTCGGTTTATTCGGGGTTTTGCATGGGATTCATGAATGGCTAGAAATGCTGGTGGTAAGTCTTGGAGATAATCTCTATTTTTCGAGTATCCGAGTCGGGGTGCTGGCGGTATCATTCATCTTAGTATTTGAATTTGGCAGAATCGGAATCAGGAAGTTGGATATTAATATTAAAAGTCCTGCACGATGGATTTATATCCCGCTACTAGCTATTGCGTTACTCGGCAGTCGGTTCGGATTAAGTGGATTTAATGCTTCCTGTAGATATACGTTAGGATTCATTGGTACTCTCTATGCCGCAGCAGCACTTTATTTCGCTGGGCAGCGCGAAGCATCGCGAAATCGGTGGTTAATCTTTTCTGCGGTAAGCATGGTCGGTTATGCGGTTACCGGAGGAATCATTGTTCCGAAATCGGTTTTCCTACCGGCATCAATCCTTAATGAAACCTCATTTGTTACCGTAACCGGGATTCCTATTCAGATATTTCGAACACTTTTTGCGATACTACTCGTATCATTTATCTGGGAGTATCATCAACATCATCAACGGGAACTGTGGCGGCAGATAGAAAAGAAGACGCGCCCCCATTACGGGTTACAGCTAACCATTGTACTACTCATCATTTTAACCAGCGGATGGTTTTTGGTTGACCGAGTCGGAAAAAATGCTGAAAGTAGAGAACGGGAGCATATTCTTAATCAGGCGAAAATAGCGGCGGCAGCAATCAATCCGGAACGATTTGCGAATCTTAGCGGAACGTTAGCCGACCTAAAAAATCCGGATTATATTCGATTACGGGAACAACTGATTTTGATGAACCAATCGAATCCGCAATTGCGCTGGTTATATACGATGCGGTTGCAAAACGGTAAGATACCCTTTATTGTAGATTCAATTCCTGAAGGTGAATACGGTCATGTTGATTCGGGGCAAGCGAATTATGAACAACCACCACCGGAATTATATACGGTATTTACCACTGGGCTCGCATTAACGGCAGGACCATATACCGACGAATGGGGGAGTTTTGTCTCCGGTTTTGCGGCGATACGTGATTTGAAAACCCAGAAGGTTATTGGGGTGTTAGGGATAGATATTGATGCAAAAGATTGGTATACAATGATTGCAACCCGAAGGTTAGCGCCAATCGGGGTCATTTTGTTTATTTCACTATTAATCACCGGTTTTTTCATTGTTCGGTTTCGATTGATCGAATCCGCACAGCGGATACTAGCGAGTGAATCGAATTTGCAAGAAGCGCAATCGGTCGCTAAGATTGGCAGCTGGATTCTTGATGTAAAAACCTCGCGGGTTACTTGGAGCGAAGAACTGTTTCGGATATTTGGTCTCGACCCGAAGCAAGGTGCACCATCTTATCCAGAGGAACATCGGAAAATCATCCATCCCGAAGATATGGATAAACTCGATACTGCCATTCATCAAGCGATTACAGAAGGAAAACCGTATGAGATTATGCTCCGGGTAGTTCGTCCGAACGGTGAGCTTCGATATATTATGGCAATTGGAAAACCACGCCATGCCGCTGACGGTACCGTTGTTCAACTTTTTGGTACCGCACAAGATATTACCGACCGTAAACTGATGGAAGATGCGCTGAAACAAGAACGAGAGTTTATCGATGCGGTGATTACTACCGTCGGCGCGTTAGTGGTGGTTCTCGACCGAGACGGGCGGATTGTTCGGTTCAATCGCGCCTGCGAAACGACTACCGGTTATAAATCTGATGAAGTGCTTGGGAAGCCGTTCTGGGAATTTCTGATTCCGCCTAGTGAACTCGATACAGTTCTCAGCGGGTTTAGACAACTGGTAAGCGGAACCTTTCCGCTGGATGCATTTCCGAGTAAACAGGAAAACCATTGGATTACGAAAGATGGTCGATTACGACTTATCAGTTGGACAAATACGGTATTATATGATGCAAGCGGTAAGGTCGAATATGTTATCGCGAGCGGAATAGATATTACCGAACGGAAACAGGCGGAACTCGCCTTAAAGGAAAGTGAAGAGAAATATCGGCTGATATTTAATAATGTTCCGCTTGGAATAGTTCATTTTGATGCCACCGGTACGGTTATAACCTGTAACGATACGTTAGTGCAGATGCTTGGGTCAACAAAGGAAAAGATAATCGGATTAAATTTAACCACTCTGCCGGATAAAAATATGGTTATTGCGGTGAAAAAATCGTTAAGTGGTGAGTTTGCCCATTATGAAGGAGATTATCGTTCTGTAACCTCTGGGAAACTCGTTCCGATTAAAGTAGAGTATGCGCCGATTATTCTTGATGACGGAACGATTATTGGCGGGGTAGGTATCATTGAAGATATGACCGAGCGAAAGCAGGCGGAAGAAACGATACGTGAGAATGAACTATTGTTCCGAACAATAACGACTTCTGCTAAAGATGCGATTATTTTAATGGATAATGACGGGAATATTTCGTATTGGAATCAGGCGGCGGAGACAATTTTTGGGTATCGAGCGGCGGAAATTCTGGGGAAGAATTTGCATGCAACACTAGCGCCGGCAGAATATCACGCTGCCCATCAAGCGGCGTTCAGAAAATGGCAGGAGACCGGCGAAGGAAATGTGGTAGGGAAAACCGTTGAGTTACGTGCGCGCCGGAAAGACGGGCTAGAAATTCCGATAGAATTATCATTATCGTCGGTATTATTGAAAGGTCGGTGGCATGCGGTTGGGGTTGCTCGGGATATAACCGAGCGAAAGCGAGCAGAAGCGGAAATTTATGCGGCGCAACAGCGATATGCGGATTTAGTGAATAATCTAGCGGTTGGGGTGTATCGGAATACGCCGGGTGCC